>NZ_QWEZ01000007.1 GCF_003864255.1 Aestuariirhabdus litorea | reverse complement strand
GGAGTGTGACGACCACCCTCATCCTTGCTCAGCACGTAGACTTCAGACTCGAACTTGGTGTGAGGAGTGATAGAACCGGGCTTAGCCAGTACCTGACCACGCTCAACGTCGTCACGCTTGGTACCACGCAGCAGAACACCAACGTTCTCACCGGCACGACCTTCGTCCAGCAGCTTGCGGAACATCTCAACACCGGTACAGGTGGTGGTCTGAGTTTCGCGGATACCCACGATCTCAACAGGCTCACCCACTTTAACGATACCGCGCTCAACACGACCGGTTACTACGGTACCACGACCAGCGATAGAGAATACGTCCTCGATCGGCATGATGAAGGCGCCGTCGATTGCACGCTCAGGCTCAGGGATGTAAGAATCCAGAGTCTCAACCAGCTTCTTAACCGCAGAAGTACCCAGCTCGTGGTCATCCTGGCCGTTCAGGGCCATCAGGGCAGAACCTGGGATGATCGGAGTGTCGTCACCGGGGAACTCGTACTGGTCCAGCAGCTCGCGCAGCTCCATCTCAACCAGCTCCAGCATCTCGGCGTACTCTTCACTGTCGGCACCGCCGCAGTCTTCAGCCAGCAGGTCAGCCTTGTTCAGGAACACAACGATGTAAGGTACACCTACCTGACGAGACAGCAGGATGTGCTCACGGGTCTGGGGCATAGGACCGTCGGTCGCGCCACATACCAGGATAGCGCCGTCCATCTGGGCCGCACCGGTGATCATGTTCTTTACGTAGTCGGCGTGCCCGGGGCAGTCAACGTGCGCATAGTGACGGATAGGAGAGTCGTACTCTACGTGAGAGGTTGCGATGGTGATACCACGCTCACGCTCTTCCGGTGCGTTATCGATCTGATCGAACGCACGCAGCTCACCTGTACCCCATGCCTCGTAGCACACGCGAGTCAGAGCAGCGGTCAGAGTAGTTTTACCGTGGTCAACGTGACCGATGGTGCCGACGTTAACGTGCGGCTTGTTACGCTCAAAAGTTGCCTTAGCCAT
>NZ_QWEZ01000006.1 GCF_003864255.1 Aestuariirhabdus litorea | reverse complement strand
GAACTCAGAAGTGAAACCTCTTAGCGCCGATGGTAGTGTGGGGTTTCCCCATGTGAGAGTAGGTCATCGTCAAGCTTTTACACAAAACCCCGATCTGCACAGGTCGGGGTTTTTTTATGCCTTTTAATAAGGCGTGAACTTTGGGGTGAGGCTTAGCCCTTATTGGTTCAGCTGTTACAATCTGCCAGATAGAGCGGGAGATCGGCACGTGGATGCTTTACTGGATATTTTGAGAGACGGGGAGTTCCACTCCGGGGATGTGATTGGTGAGCGGTTGGGGGTCACGCGCGCGGCGGTCTGGAAGCAGCTGAAGCGGCTTCAGGAGCAGGGGCTCGAGCTGGACTCCGTCAAAGGGCGAGGATACCGCCTTGCCCCGGGCACGGAGCTGTTGGATTCTGCACAAATTCTTAGCTCCCTGAAGCCCATGCCCTTGCCGATTGATCTTGATGTTTACGCATCAACCGACTCCACCAATCAACGCCTGCTATCCAGAACGGAGTTGGGTCGCGGTAACTTTTGTTTGGCCGAGCATCAAACCGCGGGCAGGGGGCGGCGAGGGCGTGTGTGGCAAAGCCCGTTTGGTGCCAACCTCTACCTTTCTGCTGCCTGGGATTTTCGCGAAGGTGCAGCGGCCCTGGAAGGACTTAGTCTTGCAGTCGGGCTGGCGGTAGTGCATGCGATTGGACGTCAAGCGTCGACACGGTTACAGCTCAAATGGCCTAACGACCTGTTGTGGGAAGGGCGCAAAATAGCGGGTGTGTTGCTGGAGATTAGTGGTGACCCTGCCGGTGAGTGTCGCGTCATTATTGGTATTGGTATTAACCTGCGGCTCACTGCACGGCAGCGCTCTGTAGTGGATCAGCCCTGCGCCGACCTCACTGAGGCTGTCGGTACCTTTGTCAGCAAGAATCGCCTGGCTTCTGCACTGATCGAGGAGCTGGTGCAGACATTGGTTCGTTTTGAACGGGATGGATTTCCCGCCTTTGCTGATGAGTGGGCCGCTTACGATGCTTTTCGCGGAAAGGAGGTGCGGGTGCAGACAGCTGCTAACCAGTGGCTTGTTGGCACCTGTAGGGGGGTGGATCATCACGGAGCCTTGCAGTTGAGTACAGCTGAAGGGATGATCAGTTACCGTGGGGGTGAGGTAAGTTTACGCGGGGCTGAAAATGATACTTGATTTGGATGCCGGTAATACCCGAGTCAAGTGGCGTATCAGGGGCAGCGACGCTCTACAGGGTGCATCAACCTACGGTGACCTGCAGGAGCTGCAGGCGCTCCTCACCCACTACGCGCCAGCCCGTGTCTGTTTGGGGGCGGTGGTCCGTGATGACAAGCTTGATCGCCTGGTGCAAGCAGTTAACGCTGTCTGGGCCGGCTCGCTTGAGCAGGTTAGCGTTATTGATCATTTTGCCGGTATCGAGCTTGCCTATGAGGATGTGAGTCTTTTGGGGGTGGACCGTTGGCTGGCGATTCTGGCGGCCAGAAACAGGTTTCCCGAAGATAATTTGGTGGTGGTCGACTGCGGGAGTGCGGCTACGCTGGATATCCTGACCCGGGATGGTGTGCACGTGGGGGGGTACATCGTGCCGGGCTTTAGTATGATGCGCCGAGTGCTATTTGATAATACCGACAGGGTTAAGGTCACTGAGGATACCCTGGCGGCTTTGGCGCCGGGCCGTTCAACGCTTGAGGCGGTGAATCACGGTGTCCTTCGAATGCTGAAATCGTTGGTGCTAGAGCTGGTGCACGAAGTTGAGGGGCGCCGGTTGCTAATTACCGGTGGCGATGGCAACGTGTTGGCTCAGCTGATGGGGGTTGAGGATCGGCTGTATCCGCATTTGGTGTTGGATGGTATCGCAGTTGCGATGCCCGGATAGGGAAAGGCTATGCGCTGGATTCTGTTGATACTCTTGTTGGCCAATGGTGTCTTTTTTAGTTATCAGTGGTACCTGGAGTCGCGAGTGGTCGATTATCGGCCTGAGGTGGTGACGAACTCTGCCGGTCAGGGTGAGAGGCTGCTGCTGCTTTCTGAAGAGCAGGGGCTGAGGGCCAAGCCTCGTCAGGCCGTTGCAGAGACAGCAGCGTCAACTGTTGCCGGGGCCGGCGAGATGTGTGTTTACCTGGGCCCCTTCCAGGCCGCTGAAACGGCGGAAACCCTGCACCAGCGATTGATGGCGTTGAGTGTGAAAGGTGAGGTGGAGGTGGTGAAGGTGGCGGGCGAGCCCGATTTTTGGGTGTTCATGCGCCCGTTGGTTTCGCGGGAAGAAGCGTTACGTCAGCTGAAAGAGTTGCAGCGGCAAAAGATCGATAGTTTTGTTGTGACTCAGGGTGAAATGAAAAATGGAATATCCCTGGGTTTGTTTACCCAGCGCACATCCGCTGAGAGTGTGTTGAAACGTATGCAGTCAGCGGGCTACAAGGCGGAGATGAAACTGATTGAACGCTATCGGGATGAGTTTTGGGTGACGGTCCCTGATGCGGAGGCGCGCAGGGTGGGTGATGGCGTATGGGAAAAAATAGCCCTCGATTATCAGTTTATCGAAAAGGAACAGAATCTCTGCAAAGCCGTTGCATCGGCACAGTAGTTCACTTAGAATTGCGCCCGCGATTGAGAGCACCCTTGCCGGTATAGCTCAGCTGGTAGAGCAACTGACTTGTAATCAGTAGGTCCCGAGTTCGACTCTTGGTGCCGGCACCATTTACCTGTCATAACTTTATGTTTTAAAAAGCATAAAAATACCGACAAACCGGTTGACAAGGCAGGTGAGTGTAAGCAGAATATCGCCTCCTTTTGGGTGGGGTTCCCGAGTGGCCAAAGGGATCAGACTGTAAATCTGACGCGAAAGCTTCGCTGGTTCGAATCCAGCCCCCACCACCATTAGGTCTTATAAGCTGTTGATATAGGCGGGTATGGTATAACGGCTATTACCTCAGCCTTCCAAGCTGATGACGCGGGTTCGACTCCCGCTACCCGCTCCAGCAGCAGGTTATAAAGCTCAAGTAGCTCAGTTGGTAGAGCACACCCTTGGTAAGGGTGAGGTCGGCGGTTCAAATCCGCTCTTGAGCTCCACTTATTTTGGAAGGGCAGAACCTGGTTCTGTCCTTGTTTTCTGGTTTTACAGTTTGACGGAGAGGTCTTCATGGCTAAGGCAACTTTTGAGCGTAACAAGCCGCACGTTAACGTCGGCACCATCGGTCACGTTGACCACGGTAAAACTACTCTGACCGCTGCTCTGACTCGCGTGTGCTACGAGGCATGGGGT
>NZ_QWEZ01000005.1 GCF_003864255.1 Aestuariirhabdus litorea | reverse complement strand
GCGGAAACGATGATAGCTTGCTATCAGGCGTCGAGCGGCGGACGGGTGAGTAACGCGTGGGAATCTACCTAGTAGTGGGGGATAGCCCGGAGAAATTCGGATTAATACCGCATACACCCTACGGGGAAAAGGGGGCCTCTTCTTGAAAGCTCTCGCTATTGGATGAGCCCGCGTCGGATTAGCTAGTTGGTAGGGTAAAGGCCTACCAAGGCGACGATCCGTAGCTGGTCTGAGAGGATGATCAGCCACACTGGGACTGAGACACGGCCCAGACTCCTACGGGAGGCAGCAGTGGGGAATATTGCACAATGGGCGAAAGCCTGATGCAGCCATGCCGCGTGTGTGAAGAAGGCCTTAGGGTTGTAAAGCACTTTCAGTTGGGAGGAAAGGTTGTAGGTTAATACCCTGCAGCTGTGACGTTACCAACAGAAGAAGCACCGGCTAACTCCGTGCCAGCAGCCGCGGTAATACGGAGGGTGCAAGCGTTAATCGGAATTACTGGGCGTAAAGCGTGCGTAGGCGGTTTGTTAAGTGGGATGTGAAAGCCCCGGGCTCAACCTGGGAACTGCATCCCGAACTGATTGACTAGAGTGCGGTAGAGGGGAGTGGAATTTCCTGTGTAGCGGTGAAATGCGTAGATATAGGAAGGAACACCAGTGGCGAAGGCGACTCCCTGGACTGACACTGACGCTGAGGTACGAAAGCGTGGGGAGCAAACAGGATTAGATACCCTGGTAGTCCACGCCGTAAACGATGAGAACTAGCCGTTGGGGAGCTTGACTCTTTAGTGGCGCAGCTAACGCAATAAGTTCTCCGCCTGGGGAGTACGGTCGCAAGATTAAAACTCAAATGAATTGACGGGGGCCCGCACAAGCGGTGGAGCATGTGGTTTAATTCGAAGCAACGCGAAGAACCTTACCTGGTCTTGACATCCTCAGAACTTTCCAGAGATGGATTGGTGCCTTCGGGAACTGAGTGACAGGTGCTGCATGGCTGTCGTCAGCTCGTGTCGTGAGATGTTGGGTTAAGTCCCGTAACGAGCGCAACCCTTGTCCTTATTTGCCAGCACGTAATGGTGGGAACTTTAAGGAGACTGCCGGTGACAAACCGGAGGAAGGTGGGGACGACGTCAAGTCATCATGGCCCTTACGACCAGGGCTACACACGTGCTACAATGGAGCGTACAAAGGGTTGCCAAGCCGCGAGGTGGAGCTAATCCCATAAAACGTTTCGTAGTCCGGATTGGAGTCTGCAACTCGACTCCATGAAGTCGGAATCGCTAGTAATCGTGAATCAGAATGTCACGGTGAATACGTTCCCGGGCCTTGTACACACCGCCCGTCACACCATGGGAGTGGGTTGCACCAGAAGTAGCTAGTCTAACCTTCGGGAGGACGGTTACCACGGTGTGATTCATGACTGGGGTGAAGTCGTAACAAGGTAGCCCTAGGGGAACCTGGGGCTGGATCACCTCCTTAAACGATGAGACGAAGTCTCTGGATAAGTATCCACACAAATTACTTGATCGCTGTTTAAAGATGCTGGAAAAGCTCAGTAAAGAGCATCCTGAAAGGGTGNTGCTGTTCAGGACGAGATTGGGTCTGTAGCTCAGTTGGTTAGAGCGCACCCCTGATAAGGGTGAGGTCGGCCGTTCAAATCGGCCCAGACCCACCAATTACGGGGCCATAGCTCAGCTGGGAGAGCGCCTGCTTTGCACGCAGGAGGTCGGGAGTTCGATCCTCCCTGGCTCCACCATTAGAAGTTCAGAAAAGAATGCTTGCAGGCTTAGCCTGTCGAGGATTGTTTTCTGGTCTTTGACCAGGGACTTTATGTCCATCGTTCTTTAACAATATGAAACTGTGATAGTAGTACAAAATGTCTACTGGAAATTGCACTTAGCTCTTTGTGCAGTGGAAGGTAGATGCTGAGGATTAATTGAGAAAATCTCAAGTAATTCGGCGAATGTCGTTAAAAATGATCGCTCATGTAATTCAGATGATTTTGGGTTATATGGTCAAGTGATTAAGCGCATACGGTGGATGCCTTGGCAGTTGGAGGCGATGAAAGACGTGATAGCCTGCGAAAAGCTTCGGGGAGGTGGCAAATGACCTTTGATCCGGAGATGTCTGAATGGGGAAACCCACCTGGTGTAAGCCAGGTATCCTTAACTGAATACATAGGTTAAGGAGGCGAACCCGGGGAACTGAAACATCTAAGTACCCGGAGGAAAAGAAATCAACCGAGATTCCGTAAGTAGCGGCGAGCGAACGCGGATTAGCCCTTAAGCTTCTTAAGATTTAGTAGAACGCTCTGGAAAGTGCGGCCGTAGTGGGTGATAGCCCCGTATACGAAAGGTCTTTTGAAGTGAAATCGAGTAGGTCGGAGCACGTGAAACTTTGACTGAATATGGGGGGACCATCCTCCAAGGCTAAATACTCCCAACTGACCGATAGTGAACCAGTACCGTGAGGGAAAGGCGAAAAGAACCCCGTTGAGGGGAGTGAAATAGAACCTGAAACCGTATGCGTACAAGCAGTGGGAGCAGACTTGTTCTGTGACTGCGTACCTTTTGTATAATGGGTCAGCGACTTAATTTCAGTGGCAAGCTTAACCGAATAGGGGAGGCGTAGGGAAACCGAGTCTTAATAGGGCGTCGAGTCGCTGGGATTAGACCCGAAACCGGGCGATCTATCCATGGCCAGGGTGAAGGTTGAGTAACATCAACTGGAGGCCCGAACCCACTGTCGTTGAAAAGCCAGGGGATGAGCTGTGGATCGGAGTGAAAGGCTAATCAAGCCCGGAGATAGCTGGTTCTCCTCGAAAGCTATTTAGGTAGCGCCTCATGTATCACCACCGGGGGTAGAGCACTGTTTGGGCTAGGGGGTCATCCCGACTTACCAACCCCATGCAAACTCCGAATACCGGTGAGTGCAATCATGGGAGACAGACAGCGGGTGCTAACGTCCGTTGTCAAGAGGGAAACAACCCAGACCGCCAGCTAAGGTCCCAAATATCAGTTAAGTGGGAAACGATGTGGGAAGGCTTAGACAGCTAGGAGGTTGGCTTAGAAGCAGCCATCCTTTAAAGAAAGCGTAATAGCTCACTAGTCGAGTCGGCCCGCGCGGAAGATGTAACGGGGCTCAAACTGATAACCGAAGCTGCGGATGCGTGTTTACACGCATGGTAGAGGAGCGTTCTGTAAGCCGTTGAAGGTGAATCGAGAGGTTTGCTGGAGGTATCAGAAGTGCGAATGCTGACATGAGTAACGATAAGGGGAGTGAGAAACTTCCCCGCCGGAAGACCAAGGGTTCCTGCGCAACGTTAATCGGCGCAGGGTGAGTCGGCCCCTAAGGCGAGGGCGAAAGCCGTAGTCGATGGGAAACGGGTTAATATTCCCGTACTTGTATTTACTGCGATGGAGTGACGGAGAAGGCTAGGCCATCAGGGCGTTGGTTGTCCCTGTTTAAGGTTGTAGGCTGAGGACTTAGGTAAATCCGGGTCCTTAAGGCTGAGAACTGATGACGAGTGATCCTTTGGATCGCGAAGTGGTTGATGCCATGCTTCCAGGAAAAACTTCTAAGCTTCAGGTAAATACGAACCGTACCCCAAACCGACACAGGTGGTCAGGTAGAGAATACCAAGGCGCTTGAGAGAACTCGGGTGAAGGAACTAGGCAAAATGGCACCGTAACTTCGGGAGAAGGTGCGCCGCTGATGGTGATGGGACTTGCTCCCTAAGCTGTTGGCGGTCGAAGATACCAGTTGGCTGCGACTGTTTATTAAAAACACAGCACTGTGCAAACACGAAAGTGGACGTATACGGTGTGACGCCTGCCCGGTGCCGGAAGGTTAATTGATGGGGTTAGCTTCGGCGAAGCTCTTGATCGAAGCCCCGGTAAACGGCGGCCGTAACTATAACGGTCCTAAGGTAGCGAAATTCCTTGTCGGGTAAGTTCCGACCTGCACGAATGGCGTAACGATGGCCAAGCTGTCTCCACCCGAGACTCAGTGAAATTGAAATCGCTGTTAAGATGCAGTGTATCCGCGGCTAGACGGAAAGACCCCGTGAACCTTTACTACAGCTTCACACTGGACTTTGAACCTATTTGTGTAGGATAGGTGGGAGGCTTTGAAGCGGTAACGCCAGTTATCGTGGAGCCATCCTTGAAATACCACCCTGGTATGTTTGAGGTTCTAACTCTGGTCCGTTATCCGGATCGAGGACAGTGTGTGGTGGGTAGTTTGACTGGGGCGGTCTCCTCCCAAAGAGTAACGGAGGAGCACGAAGGTGCGCTAAGTACGGTCGGACATCGTACGGTTAGTGTAAAGGCACAAGCGCGCTTGACTGCGAGACTGACAAGTCGAGCAGGTACGAAAGTAGGTCTTAGTGATCCGGTGGTTCTGTATGGAAGGGCCATCGCTCAACGGATAAAAGGTACTCCGGGGATAACAGGCTGATACCGCCCAAGAGTTCACATCGACGGCGGTGTTTGGCACCTCGATGTCGGCTCATCACATCCTGGGGCTGAAGCCGGTCCCAAGGGTATGGCTGTTCGCCATTTAAAGTGGTACGCGAGCTGGGTTTAGAACGTCGTGAGACAGTTCGGTCCCTATCTGCCGTGGACGTTTGAGATTTGAGAAGAGCTGCTCCTAGTACGAGAGGACCGGAGTGGACGAACCTCTGGTGTTCGGGTTGTGTCGCCAGACGCATTGCCCGGTAGCTATGTTCGGACGGGATAACCGCTGAAAGCATCTAAGCGGGAAGCCCCCTTCAAGATGAGATCTCACTGGCCCCTTGAGGGCCCTGAAGAGCCGTTGAAGACTACGACGTTGATAGGCTGGGTGTGTAAGCGTTGTGAGGCGTTGAGCTAACCAGTACTAATTGCTCGTGAGGCTTGACCATATAACGCCAAAGTTATTTGGAAACAGAAGTGATCATAGAGTTCGCGAATTGCGACGAGATTGATCGATTAAGACTCAGTATTACTGACACAGTTTCAGGGTAGGCAGCCAGAGATGGTTGTTTATCCAACCGGTTATGCTTGACGACCATAGCGAGAGTGTCCCACCTGATCCCATCCCGAACTCAGAAGTGAAACCTCTTAGCGCCGATGGTAGTGTGGGGTTTCCCCATGTGAGAGTAGGTCATCGTCAAGCTTTTACACAAAACCCCGATCTGCACAGGTCGGGGTTTTT
>NZ_QWEZ01000004.1 GCF_003864255.1 Aestuariirhabdus litorea | reverse complement strand
ACCCCATGCCTCGTAGCACACGCGAGTCAGAGCAGCGGTCAGAGTAGTTTTACCGTGGTCAACGTGACCGATGGTGCCGACGTTAACGTGCGGCTTGTTACGCTCAAAAGTTGCCTTAGCCATTGCTAAAAATACCTTTCTTAAATAGTGTCAAAAAAATTTAGCCTTGCTTGCTTACCGCATCGGCGATGCTGGAAGGCGCTTCGGAATAGCACTCAAATTCCATGGAGTAGGTGGCACGACCCTGGGTAGCGGAACGCAAGTCAGTTGCGTAACCGAACATCTCGCCCAGTGGCACCTGTGCATTAATCACCTTACCGGACGTGCTGTCCTCCATCCCCTGAACCAGACCACGACGACGGTTCAGGTCACCCATCACATCGCCCATGTAGTCTTCGGGAGTTACTACTTCAACCTTCATCATCGGCTCGAGCAGCACAGGGTTGGCCTGCGGTGCATACTTCTTCAGAGCCTGGGATGCAGCGATCTTAAACGCCATCTCGTTGGAGTCAACCTCGTGGAAAGACCCATCGTACAGACGCGCTTTGAGACCCAGCAGAGGGTAGCCGGCGATAACACCGTTCTTCATCTGCTCTGCGATACCCTTCTCGATCGCCGGGATGTATTCCTTAGGAATAGATCCACCCACGATCTCGTTGATGAACTCCAGCCCCTCTTCATCGGAAGGAGAGAACTCGATAACAACGTGACCGTACTGACCGCGACCACCGGACTGACGGGCAAACTTGTGGTTCGCCTCAACAGACGCCTTGATCTTCTCACGGTAGGCAACGCGAGGCTTACCAATGTTGGCTTCAACACTGAACTCACGACGCATACGATCGACGATGATGTCGAGGTGCAGCTCACCCATACCGGAGATAATGGTCTGACCGGACTCTTCGTCGGTTTCAACACGGAAAGAGGGGTCTTCCTGAGCCAGCTTACCCAGCGCAACACCCATCTTCTCCTGGTCAGCCTTGGACTTGGGCTCAACCGCCACAGAGATTACGGGCTCGGGGAACTCCATACGCTCCAGGGTGATGTGGGCATCCAGCGCACACAGGGTGTCACCGGTGGTCACATCTTTAAGACCGATGGCCGCCGCGATATCGCCCGCGAGAACCTCTTTGATCTCTTCACGGTTGTTGGCGTGCATCTGCACCATACGACCGATACGCTCTTTCTTGGACTTGACCGGGTTGTAGACGGAGTCACCGGAGTTCAGGGTACCGGAGTAGACCCGCATAAAGGTCAGGTTTCCAACGAAGGGGTCGGTAGCGATCTTGAACGCCAGGGCCGCGAAGGGCGCCTTGTCGTCAGCCTTACGCTCTTCGACGGTCTCACCGTCGTCGAGGGTACCTTCAATCGCCTTAACCTCGGCAGGAGAGGGCATGTACTCGATAACCGCATCCAGCACCGCCTGCACACCCTTGTTCTTGAACGCAGAACCACCCAGTACAGGCACAATCTCGTTAGCAAGAGTACGCGCACGAATGCCCGCCTTGATCTCTTCCTCGGTGAGCTCGCCGCCTTCCAGGTACTTCTCCATCAGCTCTTCATTGGCTTCAGCAGCGGCTTCGACCAACTCTTCGTGCATCGCCTGGCACTCGTCCAGCAGGTTAGCCGGAATCTCACCATATTCGAAGGTGGTACCCTGGTCAGCCTCGTTCCAAAGGATGGCCTTCATCTTCACGAGATCGACCACGCCCTTGAACTCATCCTCGGCACCGATGGTCATCTGCAGGGGAACCGCAACAGCACCAAGGCGCTGCTTCAGCTGACGAACAACCATCATGTAGTCCGCGCCGGCACGGTCCATCTTATTGACGAACACCATGCGGGGTACGGCGTACTTGTTGGCCTGACGCCAAACGGTTTCGGTCTGGGGCTGCACGCCGGAAGAACCGCACAGTACCACCACAGCACCATCCAGCACACGCAGGGAACGCTCTACCTCAATGGTAAAGTCAACGTGCCCGGGGGTGTCGATAATGTTGATACGGTGATCCTGGAACTGCTTGTCCATACCACTCCAGAAACAGGTGGTGGCAGCAGAAGTGATGGTGATACCACGCTCCTGCTCCTGCTCCATCCAGTCCATGGTTGCCGCACCGTCGTGAACCTCACCAATTTTGTGAGATATACCGGTATAGAACAACACACGCTCGGTGGTCGTGGTCTTTCCAGCATCAACGTGGGCACAAATACCGATATTACGATATCGGGCAATAGGTGTTTTACGAGCCACGAGATAATCCTCGAAAAATTAGAAACGGAAGTGAGAGAACGCTTTGTTGGCTTCAGCCATACGGTGAACGTCTTCACGCTTCTTAACCGCAGCACCCTTACCTTCAGCCGCATCGGCAATTTCGCCCGCCAGACGCAGGGCCATAGACTTCTCACCACGCTTACGGGAGTAATCTACCAGCCAGCGCATAGCCAGTGCGGTACGACGGGAAGGACGAACCTCTACCGGCACCTGATAGGTCGCACCACCCACTCGGCGGGATTTAACCTCCACCATTGGCGCGATGGATTCCAGCGCCTTTTCAAAAATCTCCAGCGCGTCACCCTTGGTGCGCTCTGCAACCTTGTCCAACGCACCATAAACAATGCGCTCGGCAACGGATTTCTTACCACTAACCATTACGTGGTTAATGAACTTGGCCAGCGTTTGGTTCCCGTACTTAGGATCTGGGAGAACCTCGCGCTTAGCGATGACTCGTCTTCTTGGCATGATAAGCCCTCTAAAAAATGTAGGTCTTCAGGTCTGGCCTGAGAACGACCGTTTCCGGCGACGCTCAGCCTTACTCTTATCAACTCAACAATAAAATTACTTCGGACGCTTGGTACCGTACTTGGAACGACCCTGCTTACGGTCGTTAACACCCTGGGTATCCAGACTTCCGCGAACGGTGTGATAACGTACACCCGGCAAGTCCTTTACACGACCGCCGCGAATCAGAACCACACTGTGCTCCTGAAGGTTGTGGCCTTCACCACCGATGTACGAGGTTACCTCGAAGCCGTTGGTCAAACGCACACGACATACCTTACGAAGCGCAGAGTTAGGCTTCTTGGGGGTAGTTGTATAGACGCGAGTGCACACACCACGACGCTGAGGGCAAGCCTGCAGGGCGGGTACGTCACTTTTAGCGACTTTGCGTTTACGCGGCTTACGAACCAACTGGTTAATAGTTGCCATGTAAGCAAACTCCAATAGTTACAAATAGGGGCCAGAGCCCATTTAAAACCAGCCAAACCGAAATTTAGCCATGTTAAAGGACGCGAGATTCTATAGATCACGCGCGCCTGAGTCAAGAGAAAGCCCGGAGTCTGATCATTGATCAGCCCGGGCCGTCTCCCTTCTTTTCCTGTTAAGCGGCCTGAACCCTAGTTATTGCTGGAGTTCAGGGCTTCGCTCAGTGCCTGCTCGACGTCGCTCAGGCTAACGCTGGCGGTACCGGATGCGAGATCCTCCTCCTGGCGCTTGAGACGACGGTCGTTGTGGTAGGCCAGGCCGGTTCCCGCAGGAATCAGTCGACCCACGACCACGTTCTCCTTGAGCCCACGCAGGTAGTCACGCTTGCCGGTCACTGCCGCCTCAGTCAGTACCCGGGTGGTCTCCTGGAAGGAGGCCGCCGAGATAAAGGACTCGGTCGCCAGCGACGCCTTGGTGATACCCAGCAGCACACGCTCACCCTTGGCCGGGATCTTACCCTCAGCCTCGAGCTCTTCGTTGTGCTCCAGGAAGCGTACGTACTCAACCTGGTCACCACGGATGAAGCTGGAATCACCGGTATCGGTAATCTCAATCTTACGCAACATCTGACGCAGGATGGTCTCGATGTGCTTGTCGTTGATCTTTACACCCTGCAGGCGGTACACGTCCTGGATCTCGTTGACGATGTACTTGGCCAGCTCGCTGATACCCAGCAGGCGCAGGATATCGTGGGGGTTGGACGGGCCGTCGGAGATAACCTCACCCTTGACCACCTTCTCACCCTCGAACACGTTCAGGTGACGCCACTTGTGGATCAGCTCCTCATAGGGGTCGCCGCCGTCAGTCGGGGTGATCACCAGGCGCTTCTTACCCTTGGTCTCCTTACCGAAGCTCACCATACCGCTCACCTCGGCGAGGATAGAGGACTCCTTCGGTTTACGGGCCTCGAACAGGTCAGCAACCCGTGGCAGACCACCGGTGATATCCTTGTTACCCGAGCTTTGCTGCGGGATACGGGCAATTACATCACCCACTTCCAGCTGCGCACCGTCATTCAGGGTCAGCAGGGCGTTGGAGGGCAGGAAGTACTGCGCCGGGGTATTGGTATCGGCCAGCTTCAGCTCGTTACCGTTGTCATCCACCAGGCAAACTGCGGGGCGGATATCCTTACCGGCGGCAGGACGATCCTTGGGATCGAGTACCTCGATATTGGACAGGCCGGTCAGCTCATCGGTCTGCTTGTTGATGGTGATGTTCTCCTCCATACCGGAGAAGGCCACCTTACCAGCGATTTCGGTGATGATCGGGTGGGTATGGGGATCCCATTTCGCAACTACATCGCCCGGGTTCACCGCAGCACCATCCTTCAGCAGGATGTTGGCGCCGTAAGGCAGCTTGTAACGCTCACGCTCACGACCAAACTCGTCGGCAACCGCCAGCTCACCGGAGCGGGATACCGCTACCAGAGAGCCATCCTTACGCTCTACCGTCTTCAGGTTGTGCAAGCGCAGGGCACCACCGGTCTTGACCTGGATGCTGTCAGCAGCAGAGGTCCGCGACGCCGCACCACCGATGTGGAAGGTACGCATGGTCAGCTGGGTACCGGGCTCACCGATCGACTGGGCAGCGATAACACCGACTGCCTCACCGCTGTTGACCAGGTGGCCGCGACCCAGGTCACGTCCGTAGCACTTGGAGCAGACGCCGTGACGGGTTTCACAAGTGATGGAGGAGCGCACAAACATCTCGTCCACGTTCATCGCTTCGAGTCGGGTTACCCAGGCCTCATCGATGAGGGTACCGGCTTCAACCGCGATCTCATCTTCGGTACCGGGCTTGATAACGTCCCGGGCAACCACTCGACCCAGAATACGCTCACCCAGCGGCTCGACCACGTCGCCACCTTCGATGTGAGGAGACATCCACAGACCCTGGTCGGTACCACAGTCAACCTCGGTTACCACCAGATCCTGGGCCACATCCACCAGACGGCGGGTCAGGTAACCGGAGTTGGCGGTCTTGAGGGCGGTATCCGCCAGACCCTTACGGGCACCGTGGGTGGAGATGAAGTACTGAAGTACGTTCAGACCCTCACGGAAGTTGGCGGTGATGGGGGTCTCGATGATGGAGCCATCGGGCTTGGCCATCAGGCCACGCATACCGGCCAGCTGACGAATCTGGGCCGCACTACCCCGCGCACCGGAGTCCGCCATGATGTAGACAGAGTTGAAGGATTCCTGCTCCTCCGGCTTGCCTTCACGGTTAATCACGGTATCGCTACCGAGGTTTTCCATCATTTTCTTGGCCACGAGTTCGTTGGCACGGGACCAGATATCGATCACCTTGTTGTACTTCTCGCCCTGGGTAACCAGACCGCTGCGGTACTGCTCCTCGATCTCACGCACCTCTTCGGAAGCATCGTCGATGATCTGGTGCTTCTCGTCAGGAATCACGAAGTCGTTAACACCGATTGATGCACCGGACTTGGTCGCATAGGCGAAACCGGTGTACATCAGCTGGTCAGCAAAGATAACCGTCTCCTTCAGACCCACATTGCGGTAGCAGGTGTTGATCAGATTGGAGATCGCCTTCTTCTTCATGGGCTGGTTGATCAGCTCATAAGGGATACCGTCGGGGCAGATATCGAACAGCAGCGCACGACCCACGGTGGTATCCACCAGTTGCAGCTTGGAGGTCTTGTTACCCTCGCCGTCGAGAGTGACTTCGCTGACCCGCACTTTACAGCGGGTATGGAGCTCGGCATTGCCGGTGCGGTAGGCGCGCTGCGCCTCCTTGATATCGGCAAACACCATGCCCTCGCCCTTGGCGTTGATACGCGAACGGGTCATGTAGTAAAGACCCAGTACCACGTCCTGCGAAGGCACGATGATCGGCTCACCGTTAGCGGGGGCCAGGATATTGTTGGTGGACATCATCAGGGCACGGGCTTCGAGCTGCGCCTCGATGGTCAGCGGTACGTGGACCGCCATCTGGTCACCGTCGAAGTCGGCGTTGTAGGCCGCACACACCAGCGGGTGCAGCTGAATGGCCTTACCCTCTACCAGTACCGGCTCAAAGGCCTGGATACCCAGACGGTGCAGGGTGGGGGCACGGTTCAGCAGCACCGGGTGCTCGCGGATCACCTCGTCGAGGATATCCCACACCAGGCCCTCTTCACGCTCCACCATCTTCTTGGCGGCTTTGATGGTGGTGGCAGCGCCACGGGCTTCCAGCTTGCCAAAGATGAAGGGCTTGAACAGCTCCAGCGCCATCTTCTTGGGCAGGCCACACTGGTGCAGACGCAGGGTCGGACCAACCACGATAACGGAACGCCCGGAGTAGTCGACCCGCTTACCCAGGAGGTTCTGGCGGAAGCGACCCTGCTTACCCTTGATCATGTCGGCCAGGGACTTCAGGGGACGCTTGTTGGAACCGGTGATGGCACGACCGCGGCGGCCGTTATCCAGCAGCGCATCCACTGACTCCTGCAGCATACGCTTCTCGTTGCGCACGATGATATCGGGAGCGCTCAGGTCCAGCAGTCGCTTCAGGCGGTTGTTACGGTTGATCACTCGACGGTAAAGGTCGTTGAGATCGGAGGTGGCAAAACGGCCGCCGTCCAGGGGAACCAGCGGGCGCAGATCGGGCGGAAGTACCGGCAGCACCTTCAGCACCATCCACTCCGGGTTGTTGCCGGAGCTGTGGAAAGCCTCGATCAGCTTCAAGCGCTTGCTGAGCTTTTTGATCTTGGTCTCTGAGCTGGTGGCAGGGATCTCTTCGCGCAAACGAGCGATCTCCTCGGCCAGGTTCATGTCACCCAGCAACGCCTGGACCGCCTCGGCGCCCATCTTGGCTTCGAAGTCGTCGCCGAACTCCTCCAGCGCCTCGTAGTACTCCTCGTCGTTGAGCATCTGGCCCTGCTCGAGGCTGGTCATACCCGGATCCACCACGACGTAGGATTCGAAGTAGAGCACACGCTCGATATCACGTAGCGTCATATCCAGCATCATACCGATACGGGAGGGCAGCGACTTGAGGAACCAGATGTGGGCAACAGGGCTGGCCAGCTCAATGTGGCCCATGCGCTCACGACGTACCTTGGCCAGCGCAACCTCAACACCACACTTCTCACAGATCACGCCACGGTGCTTGAGGCGCTTGTACTTACCGCACAGGCACTCGTAGTCCTTGACCGGGCCAAAGATCTTGGCGCAGAACAGACCGTCACGCTCCGGTTTGAAGGTACGGTAGTTGATGGTCTCGGGCTTTTTAACTTCACCAAAGGACCAGGAACGGATCATTTCCGGTGAGGCCAGGGAGATTCGGATTGAGTCGAACTCTTCGCTTTGTCCCTGGGTTTTCAGTAGATTCAATAAATCTTTCAAGACTGTATCTCCTCGCGGGGTTGGCTTAGGGACGACGCGTTAACGTCGCCCCCCCGCGCTTAGCTGCTTACTCGGTTTCCAGTTCGATATCGATGCCAAGAGACCGAATCTCTTTCACCAGAACGTTGAATGACTCAGGCATGCCCGGTTCCATACGGTGATCGCCGTCCACGATGTTCTTATACATCTTGGTACGACCATTCACATCGTCGGACTTGACGGTGAGCATCTCCTGCAGGGTGTAAGCGGCACCGTAAGACTCCAGGGCCCACACCTCCATCTCACCGAAACGCTGGCCACCAAACTGGGCTTTACCACCCAGCGGCTGCTGGGTCACCAGACTGTAAGATCCAGTAGAACGCGCGTGCATCTTGTCGTCTACCAGGTGGTTCAGCTTCAGCATGTACATGTAGCCGACGGTAACAGGTCGATCAAATTGATCACCGGTACGACCATCAAACAGCGTCATCTGCCCGGAGTCCGGAATACCCGCTAGGCTCAGCAGCTCCTTGATCTCACTCTCACGAGCGCCATCAAACACGGGAGTTGCCATGGGTACGCCGTCGCACAGGTTGCGTGCCAGGTCCAGGATCTCAGCGTCGGTCAGCTCTTCGAGCTTCTCGTTACGGCCACCTACGCCATTATAGATCTGGTCGAGGAACTTACGGATCTCGGCCACGCTTTTCTGCGTCTGGATCATTTCGTCGATCTTGCGACCCAGACCCTTTGCAGCCATACCCAGGTGAGTTTCGAGAATCTGGCCCACGTTCATACGCGAAGGTACACCCAGCGGGTTCAGAACGATATCAACCGGCTCGCCATTCTCGTCGTGAGGCATATCCTCGACGGGCATGATGACGGAGATAACACCCTTGTTACCGTGGCGACCGGCCATCTTGTCACCGGGCTGGATACGACGCTTGATGGCAAGGTACACCTTGACGATCTTCTGTACGCCAGGGGCCAGGTCATCGCCGGTCTGCAGCTTCTTCTTTTTGTCCTCGAAACGGTCGTCCAGCTTGGCACGACGCTCTTTCAACTGGTTCTCTGCCAGCTCCAGAACTTCGTTAAGCGCCTCGTCTGCCATACGCAGCTTGAACCACTGGCCACGCTCAAGACCCTCAAGGTAGTCAGCGGTCAGGGTGTCACCCTTTTTCAGAGCAGGACCACCATTGACCTTCTGGCCAACCAGGGCCTCCTGCAGACGCTCGTAGGTTGCCTGCTCGACGATACGGTATTCGTCATTCAGGTCCTTACGGATCTCGTCCAGCTGGGACTTCTCGATGGAGAGCGCACGCTGGTCCTTGTCGACGCCGTCACGGGTAAATACCTGCACATCGATAACGGTACCCTTGACCGAGGTCGGTACACGCAGGGAGGTATCCTTAACATCGGAGGCCTTCTCACCAAAGATGGCGCGCAGCAGCTTCTCTTCCGGGGTCAGCTGGGTTTCACCCTTAGGGGTAACCTTACCTACCAGGATATCGCCAGCCTCAACCTCGGCACCTACGTAAACAATGCCAGACTCGTCCAGTTTGTTCAGCGCATGCTCACCGACGTTGGGGATATCCGCAGTGATCTCTTCGGAGCCCAGCTTGGTTTCACGGGCAACACAGGTCAGCTCCTGGATGTGGATCGTGGTGAAACGATCCTCCTGGACGACGCGCTCGGAGACCAGGATGGAATCCTCGAAGTTGAAACCGTTCCAGGTCATGAACGCGATGCGCATGTTCTGGCCCAGCGCCAATTCGCCCAGGTCAACGGAGGGACCATCGGCCAGCACATCGCCACGGGCAACCTGGTCACCGGCTTTCACCAGCGGACGCTGGTTGATGCAGGTGTTCTGGTTGGAACGGGTGTACTTGATGAGGTTGTAGATATCCACACCAGCCTCACCCGCCTTGATTTCGGAAGCATCCACACGGACCACGATACGGCTGGCGTCAACAAACTCGACCACACCACCGCTCTTGGCGACCACACAGACGCCCGAGTCGGTAGCCACCGCACGCTCAACACCGGTACCCACCAGCGGCTTCTGAGAGCGCAGGGTCGGCACCGCCTGACGCTGCATGTTGGATCCCATCAGGGCACGGTTAGCATCGTCGTGCTCAAGGAAGGGAATCAGGGATGCCGCTACGGAAACCACCTGACGCGGTGATACGTCCATGTAGTTAACCCGATCAGGGGTCATGAAGGTAAATTCGTTCAGGTGACGAACGCTAACCATCTCGTCGGTCAGCTGACCCTTCTCGTCCAGTACCGCGTTGGCCTGGGCAATCACGAAAGCAGCCTCTTCGATAGCAGACAGGTAGTGGATCTCGTCGGTCACCAGGCCATCCACTACTTTACGGTAGGGACTCTCGAGGAAGCCGTACTCGTTGGTGCGCGCATAGCTGGCCAACGAGTTGATCAGACCGATGTTCGGACCTTCAGGGGTTTCAATGGGGCAGACGCGACCGTAGTGGGTCGGGTGTACGTCACGCACCTCAAAGCCGGCACGCTCACGGGTCAAGCCACCCGGGCCCAAGGCCGATACACGACGCTTGTGGGTGATCTCGGAGAGCGGGTTGTTCTGGTCCATAAACTGGGACAACTGGCTGGAGCCGAAGAACTCCTTGATCGCCGCTGCGACAGGCTTGGCGTTGATCAGGTCCTGGGGCATCAGGCCTTCAGACTCGGCCATGCTCAGGCGCTCTTTGACGGCACGCTCAACACGTACCAGGCCAACGCGGAACTGATTTTCAGCCATCTCGCCTACGGAACGGATGCGACGGTTACCCAAGTGGTCGATGTCGTCAACGATGCCCTTACCGTTACGGATATCCACCAGGGTCTTGAGGACCGCGATGATATCATCGTTATCCAGCACACCAGATCCGGTATCGGAGTCACGACCGATACGACGGTTGAACTTCATGCGACCAACGCCCGACAGGTCATAGCGATCGGAGCTGAAGAAGAGGTTGCTGAACAGCGCTTCCGCGGCCTCTTTGGTGGGCGGTTCGCCGGGGCGCATCATGCGGTAGATCTCGACCAACGCCTCCAGCTGATTGGTGGTGGTGTCCGCCAACAGGGTATCGGAGATAAAGGAACCACAGTCCAGCTCGTTGGTGTAGATCACCTCCAGATCAGTGACCTTCTTATCGCGCAAGGTCTCAATCACTTCAAGGGTGATTTCTGTGTTGCATTCGAACAGAATCTCACCGCTGGCTTTGTCGACCAGGGTACGCGCCAGGCGCTTGCCCAACAGGTACTCCATCGGAGAGTCCAGTCGTGCGATCTTGGATTTGGCCAGCTGTGCGATGTGACGAGCGGTAATACGACGACCCTGCTCTACAACCACCTTGCCACTCTTGTCTTTAATATCGAAACTGGCGGCTTCACCACGCAGACGCTCAGGCACCAGCTCCATGCTGACACCGGACTCGCTGAGTACGAATTGAGTGGTCTCGAAGAAGATCTGCAGGATCTCTTCGGAGGAGAGGCCCAGTGCGCGCAGCAGCACAGTCGCTGGCAGCTTGCGGCGACGGTCGATACGGGCAAAAACGAGGTCCTTGGGGTCAAACTCGAAGTCCAACCAGGAGCCACGGTAGGGGATCACGCGCGCGTTGTACAGCAGCTTGCCAGAGGAGTGGGTCTTACCGCCATCATGGCTAAAGAACACACCGGGAGAGCGGTGAAGCTGAGACACGATAACGCGCTCGGTACCATTGATCACGAAGGTACCGTTTTCGGTCATCAGGGGGATCTCCCCCATGTACACTTCCTGCTCCTTGATGTCCTTGATCGCCTTGTTGGAGGACTCCTTGTCGTAAATGATCAGGCGAACCTTCACCCGCAGAGGTGCCGAGAAGGTCACTCCGCGAAGTTGGCACTCCTTGACGTCAAATACAGGCTCACCTAAGCGGTAGCCTACATACTCCAGCGCGGCGCTGCCGGAATAGCTGACGATAGGAAACACGGTTTTGAAAGCAGCGTGCAAGCCACGCTCAGCCATCTCCTCCTGAGAGGCACCGGTTTGTAAAAAGTTGCGATAGGAATCCAACTGGATAGCCAGCAAATAGGGCACGTCCATGACATGCGGTAGTTTGCTGAAATCCTTGCGGATGCGTTTTTTCTCAGTGTACGAGTAAGCCATCAATGTTCCCCAGCTTAGCCACCTAGCGAATCGATTCGATCAGTTCGCGACATCGGACTATCGAATTTCTCAACAGAGCGTTGTATCGCCCCAAAACCGTTACAGCTATCCTGCCTCTTCGAGGCCCGAAGTAACTCCAGTGAAACCACTGGACTTACAACGGAAAAAGGCCGGCGCCCAAAACAGGGCACCAGCCATAAGCACCAATTAAAAAATCAGGCTTTTGGTGATCACAAGCGATTACTTGATCTCAACCTGGGCGCCTGCTTCTTCAAGCTGCTTCTTAGCGTCTTCAGCGTCGTCCTTGCTGGCGCCTTCCTTAACAGTAGAAGGTGCACCGTCGACCATTGCCTTGGCTTCTTTCAGGCCAAGACCGGTGATAGCACGAACAGCCTTGATAACGTTGACTTTCTTGTCGCCAGCGCTGGTCAGGACTACGTCAAACTCGGTCTGCTCTTCAGCAGCAGCACCGCCAGCGTCGGCAGAGGCAACAGCAACAGCAGCTGCAGCGCTAACACCAAACTTCTCTTCCATTGCTTCGATCAGTTCAACAACGTCTTTTACAGACATTTCTGCTACAGCGTTGATGATATCTTCTTTAGTAAGAGCCATTTCTCTATTCCTAAACGTATTGAGCGTAATGCTCGTTAATCTGCTTCAAGCGGCCATCCCGTATCGGGATATCAGGCAGCTTGCTCTGCTTTTTGGTCGCGGATGGCGGCAATGGTACGAACCAGCTTTCCTGCTGCTGCTTCTTTCATTACGCTCATCAGGCGCGCGATCGCTTCTTCGTAAGTCGGCAGTTTGGCCAATACAGCCACATCAGCCAACTCGCCCTCAAAAGCTGCTGCTTTTACCTCAAACGCTTTGTTTTCCTTTGCAAAATCGGACAGCACGCGTGCAGCGGCGCCGGGATGCTCTTTAGAAAACGCGATCAGGGTAGGACCTACAAATGTCTCGGTGAGGCATTCGAAGGCAGTGCCTTCAACTGCACGACGAGCCAGGGTGTTACGAACGACTTTCAACCAAATGCCATTCTCACGAGCCTGGGCACGCAGTGCAGTCATGTCAGTAACGGTTACGCCACGGGAATCGGCAACAACCGCTGACAGAGCACTCTGAGCAGCTTCCTGGACTTCGGCAACAATCGCTTTTTTGTCTTCTAGTCCTAAAGCCACGGATTTACTCCAGTTGGTTTAACAAAGACCCCTAGGGGTCATCCAATCGGTGCGGCAACTCAGAAATCTGAATCGGGGTCACACCATCTGCGCAGGCGGTGGATTAAGCCTTTCGGCACCTGCGGTCTTTGACAGCTCCCGCCAATGGCGAGAGCCCCAAAGATCGATTACAGCGAAACGCCGTAATTAAAAATCGAGTGAAGACTGGTCAATAACCAAACCCGGGCCCATGGTAGTGGACAGGGTGATTTTCTTCACATAAACACCTTTGGCGGAAGCAGGCTTGGCCTTTTTCAGGTCAATCAGCAGTGCGTCCAGGTTTTGCTTGATCGCATCGGCGGCGAAGCCAATCTTACCCACGCCGGCATGGATGATACCGTTCTTGTCAGTACGGTAACGAACCTGACCAGCCTTGGCGTTGCGAACAGCGGTAGCAACATCAGGGGTCACGGTACCTACCTTCGGGTTAGGCATCAGGCCACGGGGACCCAGAATCTGTCCCAGCATACCGACAACGCGCATCGCATCCGGAGAGGCGATAACGACATCGAAGTCCAGGTTTCCGGCTTTAACCTGCTCTGCCAGGTCATCCATACCAACGATGTCAGCTCCGGCTTCTTTAGCCGCTTCGGCGTTAGCACCCTGGGTGAACACAGCAACGCGAACATCCTTACCAGTACCGGCGGGCAGCACAGTTGCGCCACGAACCACCTGGTCGGATTTACGGGGATCAACGCCCAGGTTGACAGAAACATCAACCGACTCGGTGAACTTGACAGCAGACAGTTCGGTCAACAGAGCCACGGCGTCAGCTAGTGGGTACTGCTTGGTGGCATCTACCTTTTCGCGAATCGCCTTGGCGCGCTTAGTCAACTTGGCCATTTACACGCCCTCCACGTTCAGACCCATGCTACGGGCGGTACCCGCGATGGTGCGTACAGCTGCATCCATATCGGCAGCAGTCAGATCAGGTTCTTTGGTCTTGGCGATCTCTTCGAGCTGCTCACGGGTAACGGTGCCCACTTTTTCAGTGTTGGGACGACCAGAACCCTTCTTCACCTTGGCAGCCTTCAGCAGCAGAACGGCAGCAGGAGGCGTCTTGGTCTCGAAAGTGAAGCTACGATCTGCATAAACAGTGATAACTACCGGAGTCGGCAGACCGGGCTCAACACCCTGAGTCTTGGCGTTGAACGCCTTACAAAACTCCATGATGTTAACACCGTGCTGACCCAGGGCAGGACCCACGGGCGGACTGGGGTTAGCTTGTCCTGCAGCAACCTGCAGCTTGATATATGCCTGAATTTTCTTAGCCATAATTACCTCAACAATGGGTACAAACGCCTTACGGCTCCCCGCTCAACACATCTGACTTACATCAGACGACACAACCCCGCACCGCTACAGCGGTGCAGGGTACACAACTTTTTGACGAGCTTAGCTCTTCTCTACCTGGCCAAACTCGAGCTCTACCGGCGTAGAGCGACCAAAGATCAGAACCGCAACATGCAGCCTGCTCTTCTCATAATTCACCTGCTCAACCACACCATTAAAGTCGGCAAAAGGCCCGTCAATAACACGTACCATTTCACCCGGCTCAAACAGCGTTTTGGGCTTGGGCTTTTCAATACCATCTTCTACTCGACGCAGGATGGCATTTGCCTCTTTTTCAGTAATTGGAGCCGGCTTATCAGCAGTACCACCGATAAAGCCCATAACACGTGGCGTATCCTTGATCAGGTGCCAAGTGTCATCATTCATCTCCATCTGCACAAGAACGTAGCCAGGAAAAAACTTGCGCTCGCTCTTGCGCTTCTGGCCGGCACGCATCTCAACCACTTCTTCCACAGGAACCAAAACCTCACCAAACTGGTCCTGCATCTCATGGCGCTCGATGCGCTCTTTAATTGAGCGCATCACCTGCTTCTCGTAACCGGAATAGGCGTGCACAACATACCATCTTTGAGCCATTTGCAACGCTCCTACCCAATCAACAGGTTAATAACCCAGCTCAGCAGGGAATCAAGTCCCCACAACAGCAAACCAACCACCAAAACCGCAGCCACCACAATCAGGGTAGTCTGGGTCGTCTCCTGGCGTGTTGGCCATACAACTCGACGAACCTCGGTGCGAGACTCCTTCAACAGCGTAAAAGCAGCGCGCCCTTTTGCCGTCTGAACAGCCACAAACATAGCCAGGGCCGCCATCACAAGAAGCGCCAAAACGCGATAGAGAAGAGACTCCTCCGCGTAGTGCTGATTCCCGTAAGCGCCCAAGCCCACAATAGCCACAACAACCAGCCACTTAAGACCATCGAAACGGCTTACGTTTTCAGTTTCCAGTTTTGCTGCCATAAAAGGAGTACACCCAAGGAATCACACTAAAATATGGCAGGCCAGGAGGGAATCGAACCCCCAACCCCCGGTTTTGGAGACCGGTGCTCTACCAATTGAACTACTGGCCTGTAGAGCGGGAGGGCAACGCCCTCCCATACAACTTAACTTACTCGATTACCNCCTCACGGATAGCGAAACGCAGACCTTCGTCCATTGCTACCGGCGCGATCAGGGTAACGGTCATCTGAACGTTATCGCCGGGCATTACCATCTCAACACCCTCAGGCAGTTCGCAAGAACCGGTGATGTCAGTGGTACGGAAGTAGAACTGAGGACGGTAGCCCTTGAAGAACGGAGTGTGACGACCACCCTCATCCTTGCTCAGCACGTAGACTTCAGACTCGAACTTGGTGTGAGGAGTGATAGAACCGGGCTTAGCCAGTACCTGACCACGCTCAACGTCGTCACGCTTGGTA
>NZ_QWEZ01000003.1 GCF_003864255.1 Aestuariirhabdus litorea | reverse complement strand
GAAATCCCCTCTCAACGCCAGATTTCCCCCGCCTTGGCGGTGCCTTGTCGTTGAGAAGGACGCGCATTATATAGCGAGCAGCGACTTCGTCAACTCCCTTTTCTGTGCCTTTGTGCAGAATAGGTATATCTACCTACCGCCCCCTCAACGATTGGCCACCATGCGATACACGAGCGAGGGGAACAGTCGTTTTAACCAGAGCACCTTCATCTCGGCTCCGTCGCCAACAGGAATTTCCGGCTTGCGGGCAGCCAGTCCCTTCAGTATGACCGCTGCGCAGCGGTCAACATCCATGCCGCCGTCGACATCCGCATCACTCTTGCCCGCGGTATTGCCACTGGCGGTCAGCGCATTAGTGGCCACCGACGTACGAATAAAGCCAGGGATAATCGTGGAAACCGAGATCCCCTCCGACGCCACCTCCGCCCGCAGCGCATCAAAAAAGCCAATCACGGCATGCTTGGCCGCGCAGTAACCCGTACGGTACTTAACACCCACCTTGCCGGCCACACTGGAAGTGACCGCCAGCTGCCCCTCGCCCCGCTCAAGCATATAAGGCAACAGCGCACGGGTTAAAGCGATTTGCCCCAGCACATCGACATCCAACAACCGCTTATAGACCGAGATATCGGTATCCTTGCAAAGCGAGCGCTGCGATACACCTGCGTTGTTGACCAGAAGATCCACCCGACCACTGAGCGCAACCACCTCATCGACCACCCCGGGCAGGCTCTCGATCTCGCCTACATCAAGGGGCACAACCCAGACCCGCTCCGCATCCGCTCCCCGTTCAATGCAGGCCAGCCTGACCCGCTCCAGCTCCTGCTGCCGGCGCGCCGACAACACCAAACTTGCTCCCTGGCCGGCGAACTGGTAGCTCAGCGCCTCCCCGATACCGGAAGAAGCGCCGGTTATCCATACGACCTTATTGCTGTACATCCTGATTACTCCGCTTATTTTTGTTGTAAGTGCTGCCACACTACCCCAAGACCCAGCCTCGTCCAACCCCCCCAATGGGGGCCTGGCAACACTCGCCCCCCGCCCCGGCCCAACCTTACACCCATAAAAAAAGCCCTGTTAAAACAGGGCTTTTTACATCAACACTGACGCCTCAGGTAAATCCTAGAAGGGAATGTCATCATCAAAGTCGTCGAAACCACCCGGCGCAGGCTGCTGGGCAGGCGGCTGCCCCTGGGGCGATTGTTGATATCCACCCGGCTGGCGCTGCTGCGGCGCCTGCTGCTGATAACCTGCTTGCGGCTGCCGCTGCTGTTGGGCGGGCTGCTGCTGATAGCCGCCCTGTCCTTGGGGCTGCTGGGGCGCTGCCTGTTGTGGTGCCTGCTGATAGGCGCCGCCCTGGGCGGGACCCTCTCCACGACCATCGAGCATCTGCATCTGGCCATTGATATCGACCACGATTTCGGTGGTATAACGATCCTGTCCCTGCTGGTCTTGCCACTTACGGGTCTGTAGCTTGCCCTCCAGGTAGACCTTGGAGCCCTTACGCAGGTACTGCCCCGAAATCTCCGCAAGCTTGCCAAACATCACCACCCGGTGCCATTCGGTCTTTTCCTGCGGCTGTCCGGTATTTTTATCCTTCCACTGCTCGCTTGTCGCAACACTGAGGTTCGCAACCGCATTACCATTGGGCATGTAACGCACCTCGGGGTCCGCCCCCAGGTTACCGACAATAATGACCTTATTTACACCACGCATGAAACTCTCCTGATACTCCAATCACTTAATCCAGATACACACCAAGCGCCGCCAGCGCATCGGTATCCAGCTGTTCACTCTTCACCTTGAGGTAGGCCGCCCGCTCTTTACTGATCACCACCACCTCGACCACACCCGGCACCCTGGCCAAGGCCTCCCCCACCCTGGCGGGGTCTTCATCCATCCCATCCAATCCTACCACCATGGAGCTCAGATAGGGGGGCTGCTCCATGGTAGCACTGAACAGCAGCCAAATCGCCGACCCCAGCGCCGCCAATAGAAATACACCCTCAAACCCATGCAGCTGGTAAACCGCGCCACCGGAGACCCCCCCCAGCGCCGCCCCCAGAAACTGACTGGTGGAGTAAACCCCCATCGCCGTACCCTTATTACCCGCAGGGGCCAGCTTGCTGATTAACGATGGCAGGGTCGCCTCCAGCAGGTTGAAGGCCATAAAAAAAAGAAACAGGCTGCCGACCATGGGCCACAGCGAAGTATGACTCCACAGCAGGCTCAATTCACTCAGCGTTAACAGCGCCACGGCGCCGACAAAGACGTTTTTCAGTTGGCGTTTTTTCTCACCGATGATGATAAATGGCACCATCGCCACAAACGCCGCAAACAGGCACAGCAGGTACACCCACCAGTGCTGCTCCCGGGGCAGCCCCGCTTCACCTTGCAGGGCCAGGGGCACGGCGACAAACAACGCCATGAGCACCCCATGGAGCATAAAAATCCCGAAATCCAGCCGCAGCAGCTGCGTATTGGAGAGGGTTGCCCGAATCTGGCTACTGACCGCCAGGGTATCACTGTGAGAGCGTAAAATACGCGGAGTGGGAACCCCCCACACAATGATCACCAACGCCACCATCGACAGCGCCGCCGTCACCATAAACAGGCCCGTCAACCCAAACCAGGCCGTCACCAGCGGACCCACCACCATCGCCACGCAGAAGGAGAGCCCAATACTCATTCCCACCACCGCCATCGCCCTGGTGCGACTTTGCTCCCGGGTCAGGTCGGAGAGCAGAGCCAAAATGGTACTGGCGATCGCACCGGCACCCTGCAGGCAACGCCCGACAATCACCCCATAGATGCTATCCGCTCCGGCGGCCAACAGACTGCCTGCAGCAAACAGCAGCAGCCCAGCGACGATCACCGGCTTGCGCCCGATGCGATCCGACATCATGCCGAAGGGGATCTGCAGCAGCGCCTGGGTCAGGCCATAGCCCCCAATCGCAATACCGATCAGCGCCGGCGTCGCCCCCTCAAGCTCTCCGCCATAGACGGCCAGCACGGGCAACACCATAAACAGCCCCAGCATCCGAAATGCGAAGACAGACGCCAGCGAGGCCGTCGCCTTGAGTTCCGCACTGTCCATAGAGAGTACCCGTCCGTTATGTGCCAGTTTCATAAAAGGGGGGAATTTTAACAGCTAAGGCCACCAATCACTAACGCAGTTTCACCATTCCCCAAGCTGCTCTAGCGGCCCAAAACCGTTATACTCGGCGGTTCGGTTGACGCCCGCCCAACACAGGAGGAGTCGTGGAAAATATCGTCGTAAGGGGTGCCCGCACCCACAACCTGAAGAATATCGACATTGAAATTCCGCGCGACAAACTGGTCGTTATCACCGGCCTCTCGGGGTCCGGAAAATCATCGCTGGCGTTCGACACGCTCTATGCCGAGGGACAGCGACGCTACGTGGAATCGCTCTCCACCTACGCTCGCCAGTTCCTGTCGATGATGGAGAAGCCCGATATCGATCATATCGAGGGACTCTCGCCGGCCATCTCTATCGAGCAAAAGTCCACCAGCCACAACCCACGCTCCACCGTCGGCACCATCACCGAGATCTACGACTACCTGCGCCTGCTGTTTGCCCGTGCCGGCACACCCCGTTGCCCGGACCACGACCTCCCCCTCGAGGCCCAGACCGTCAGCCAGATGGTGGACCAGGTGCTGGCCCTTGAGGAGGGCACCAAGCTGATGCTGCTGGCTCCCGTGGTACGCGAGCGCAAGGGGGAACACCTGCACGTATTCCATGAACTGCGTACCCAGGGGTTTGTTCGAGTACGGGTCAATGGCATCGTTGTCGATCTCGACCAGGTGCCCACCCTCGACAAGCGCAAGAAGCACAGTATCGAGGTGGTGGTGGATCGCTTCAAGGTTCGTGAGGACCTGCAGCTGCGCCTGGCTGAATCCTTCGAGACCGCCCTCGAGCTGGCAGACGGCATCGCCCTGGTGGCCTTTATGGATGACGAGCAGGGGGAGATGGTCTTTTCCGCCCGTTTCGCCTGCCCAACCTGCGGCCACAGTATCAACGAACTCGAGCCCCGCCTCTTCTCCTTTAACAACCCGGCCGGTGCCTGCCCTTCCTGCGACGGACTAGGCGTCAAGCAGTTCTTTGATGGCTCTCGTATCATCAGCCACCCCGACTCCACCCTCGCTGAGGGGGCTATCCGCGGCTGGGACCGGCGCAGCGTTTACTACTTCCAGATGCTGGTTTCGCTCGCCAAGCATTACCACTTTGACATCGACACCCCCTTTAGCGAACTCAGCGAAGAGCACCAGAAGTGTATTCTCCATGGCAGCGGCGACGAGCAGATCAGCTTTAACTACGTTAACGACCGCGGCGATGTGATGCAGCGCAAGCATCGCTTCGAGGGCATTATTCCCAACATGGAGCGTCGCTACCGCGACACCGACTCCCAAAGCGTGCGCGAGGAGCTGGCCAAATACCTGAGCACCCAGCCCTGTCCCTCCTGCAAAGGTAGCCGCCTGCGCCGGGATGCCCGCCATGTCTATATCGACACTGAGACCCTGCCCGATATCACCTCACGGCAAGTGGGTGCCGCGCTGGAGTACTTCGAGCGGCTGAGCCTGCCCGGACGAAAAGGTGAGATCGCCGACAAAATTCTCAAAGAGATCCGCGAGCGGCTACAATTTCTTGTCAACGTGGGGCTTAACTACCTGACCCTCGACCGTAGCGCCGACACCCTTTCCGGTGGCGAAGCCCAGCGCATCCGCCTGGCGAGCCAGATTGGCGCCGGCCTGGTGGGCGTCATGTACATCCTGGATGAGCCCTCCATTGGCCTCCATCAGCGCGATAATGAGCGCTTACTTAACACCCTCACCCACCTGCGTAATCTCGGTAATACGGTGATCGTGGTGGAGCACGACGAAGACGCCATACGGCTCGCGGATCACGTCGTCGATATCGGCCCGGGAGCCGGCGTGCACGGCGGTGAGATTGTCGCCCAGGGCACCCCGGAACAGGTAATGAGTAACGACGCCTCCCTTACCGGTAGATACCTTACCGGTAAGGAAGCAATCACTATTCCGGCTCAACGCACAGCGGCCGATCAAAAACACCGCCTCAGCCTCCGAGGGGCTTGTGGCAACAACCTGAAAAACGTCGACCTCGATATACCAGTTGGACTGATGACCTGCATCACCGGTGTTTCCGGATCCGGCAAGTCTACCCTGATCAACGGCACTCTCTATCCGCTGTGCGCGACCGCACTGAACGGTGCCACCACCCTTACCCCGGCCCCCCACTCCTGTGTGACTGGTCTCTCCCATTTCGACAAATGTATCGATATCGACCAAAGCCCCATCGGGCGCACGCCGCGATCCAATCCGGCCACCTACACCGGTATCTTTACCGGCATCCGCGAGCTATTTGCGGGCACCCAGGAGGCACGCTCCCGGGGCTACAAGCCTGGTCGTTTCAGCTTTAACGTCAAAGGTGGCCGCTGTGAATCCTGCCAGGGAGATGGCGTAATCAAGGTGGAGATGCACTTCCTGCCAGACATCTATGTACCCTGCGACGTTTGCAAGGGTAAACGCTACAACCGTGAAACCCTCGACATTCACTACAAGGGCAAAAGCATCGACGAGGTACTGGAGATGACCATTGAGGAAGCGCTGCTCTTCTTCGATGCAGTACCCGCTATTCGCCGCAAGCTACAGACCCTGATGGACGTTGGGCTTACCTATATACACCTGGGGCAAAACGCCACCACCCTCTCCGGCGGAGAAGCGCAGCGGGTCAAGCTCGCCAAGGAGCTCTCCAAACGCGACACTGGCAAAACCCTCTACATTCTGGACGAACCTACCACCGGCCTCCATTTCCACGATATCCGCCAGCTTCTGGGCGTGCTCCACCGTCTGCGCGACCACGGCAACACGGTCGTCGTCATCGAGCACAACCTTGACGTGATCAAAACGGCTGACTGGTTGATTGACCTGGGGCCCGAGGGGGGAGATGGCGGGGGAGAAATTATAGCGACCGGCACGCCCGAAGCCGTTGCCGAGAACGAGAACTCGTATACCGGCCGCTTCCTCAAGCCAATACTGGAAAAGGGGCGACTAGCGGGTTAGGCACAAAGCGTTGAAGGTGAGCTAAGCTTATTTAAAGCCTTATCTGCCGGAGGAATCACCATGCAGGCTCAAACCGTTGCCGACATTATGACCCGCGAGGTGATCAGCTGTGTTGAGAGCGACTCCCTAAAACTGGTTAACGGCCTGATGACCCAGCACAACATCCGTCACCTGCCGGTACTCGACAGCAGCAGCGGTAACTTCCTGGGGCTGTTATCCCAAAAGCACCTGCTACGGGAGGCCTTTTATCTTGCCAAATCCAGTGGGGAGGTCGACCTGGCCAACTTTGGCAACCAGATACGGGTTGAGGAGGTGTACTCCAGCGGGGTTGTCACCGCCACCCCCAACACCCCCCTGGAGGAGGCGGGGCGCTTCTTTCTCAACAGTAAACACGGCTGCCTACCGGTGCTGGAGCAGGAACGCCTGGTAGGCATGGTCACTTCGGTCGATTTTGTCCGCCTCTGCGTAGACCTACTGAAAGAACGTAACCGCCCGGCCGCCAGCTAGTCAGCACAGATCACCGGCATGGGTTCAGCGGGTACACTGAGGGTCAGTGGCAGCGCACCTTCGCAGTCCCCATCAACCTGCAGCGACTCATCGCCAGCTCCCTGCACACTCAGATGACGCGCCGTCAAGGATCGGACCGTGGTCATCCGTTCGAAGCGGCCCAGGGGAAGCGCCAACAGCACCCGCATCAGCGCCAAGGGTGAAGCCGCCTGAATCAACAACACCTGCACCTCGGGTCGCTGCAAACGCATCCGTTCAGCGATAACAAAGCTACCGGCATAAAAGCGACCATTACTGACCAGTATTGAATCCGCCCGGTAGGGCTGACCATCGACCTGCACCTGGTAATCTCGTGATCGCCAACACAGCCAGGGGGCGAGGGCAGCCAGCCCATAGGCCAGCTTCCCCCAGCGTCGCTTAACCGCCAGGTTTACCCCGCGCACCACAGCGGCATCGAATCCCACCCCCACTGAAAAGGCGAAAAGGCGACCATTTACCCGAGGCCAGTAGCACGGTTGACAGTGGTTTTGGTCCATGAGTCTCGCCAACTCCTTGGCCGAGCTGGGTAAACCCAACTCCCTGGCCACCACATTAGTGGTACCCAGGGGGATAATGGCGAGCGTGAGCCGGTCACTGCGCGCTGCCAGCCCATTGATTACCTCGTTGACGGTGCCATCCCCTCCCGCCGCAACGACCAGCCGGGCAGTGCCTGTATAGGACTCGACATAGGCACAGGCATCACCGGCCGCGCGGGTTTCGTAGCGTTCGACGAGCCAGCCCAGCACCTTCAGATGGGCCAGCGTGAGGTCAAGAAGCCGCTGATTTCGCCGACCCGCGGTGGGATTGACGACCAGCAGCAGGCGTTTGTGCGGATAATCGGCCAACACAATGCTCCCCTTCCAGAAACAAAAAAGCCGAGCAGATGCCCGGCTTTTTTGCAGTAGGTGTTACCACTTACTCTTCGCTAGCAGCCTCTTCGGCTACCGGGCGATCGACCAGCTCGACGAAGGCCATAGGGGCCTGGTCACCGGCACGGAATCCACACTTGAGAATGCGGATATAACCACCGGGACGCTCCGCGTAGCGAGGACCGATTTCACTGAACAGCTTGCCTACAGCAGCCTTGTCGCGCAGGCGATCGAACGCCAGACGACGGTTAGCTACTGAGTCCTGCTTGGCCAGGGTGATCATCGGCTCAGCTACACGACGCAGCTCTTTAGCCTTGGGTAACGTGGTCTTGATCACTTCATGCTCGACCAGTGAACAGGTCATGTTCTGGAACATGGCCTTACGGTGCGAGCTGGTGCGGTTAAGCTTTCTACCACTCTTGCGATGACGCATAACTCTAATTCCTTACCAGAGTACTAATCTGGTTACAAAGACGTTAGGCAGAAATCCTATCGTCGTTCTTCAAACTTGCAGGCGGCCAGTTATCCAACCGCATTCCCAGTGACAGACCGCGAGATGCGAGCACGTCCTTAATCTCGGTAAGGGATTTCTTACCCAGGTTAGGCGTTTTCAACAGCTCAACTTCGGTACGCTGAATCAGGTCACCAATGTAGTAGATGTTCTCTGCCTTGAGGCAGTTGGCGCTACGAACAGTCAGCTCCAGATCATCAACCGGGCGCAGCAGAATTGGATCGACTTCATCCTCTTTCTGCTCCTGAACCGGCTCACCAGGGCCCTGAAGGTCAACAAAGGTCGCCAATTGCTGCTGCAGAATGGTTGCAGCTCGGCGGATTGCTTCTTCAGGATCCAGGGTGCCATCGGTATCCAGATCCAGCACCAGCTTGTCGAGGTCGGTACGCTGCTCTACACGGGCGCTATCGACAACGTAGGCCACACGATGAACGGGGCTGTAGGTTGCGTCGATTTGCAGACGGCCGATAGAGCGGGTTTCGTCTTCGTCACTGATACGAGAATCTGCGGGCTCATAACCACGACCACGCTTTACCTTGAGTCTCATGCTGAGCTCTCCGGCCGGAGCCAGGTTGGCAATTACGTGATCGGGATTAACGATCTCAATGCTGTGATCAAGCTGGATATCAGCTGCAGTCACTGCACCCTCACCTTTCTTGGAAAGGGTCAGGACAGCTTCATCACGTTCGTGCATTTTGATCGCTACACCTTTCAGGTTAAGCAGGATCTCAATTACATCCTCCTGCACCCCTTCTAAGGCACTGTATTCGTGCTCTACGCCATCAATCTCCACCTCAACCACGGCACAGCCGGGCATGGAGGAGAGCAGAATGCGGCGCAGGGCGTTACCCAAAGTATGACCAAAACCTCGCTCGAGAGGCTCCAGAGTGACTTTGGCTCGGGTAGCGCTAATCTCCTGAACGTCGATACGCTGGGGAGTTAGAAAATCGGTTACGGAACTCTGCATGGATGTAATACCCTACTTAATGTCTATCCCTTACTTGGAGTAAAGCTCGACGATCAGGTTTTCGTTGATCTCAGCTGACAGGTCGCTGCGCTCAGGAACGGATTTGAAAACACCCTCTTTCTTGCCGGCGTCTACATCAATCCACTCAGGAGTGCCACGCTGAGCCGCCAGTTCAAGAGCAGATGCGATACGCAACTGGGTCTTGGACTTCTCACGGACAGCAACCACATCACCGCTCTTAACCTGGTAGGAAGGAATATTCACTGCCTTGCCATTTACAGTAATGGATTTGTGGCTAACCAGCTGACGCGCTTCGGCGCGAGTGGAGCCGAATCCCATACGATAAACAACGTTATCCAGACGGGATTCAAGAAGCTGAAGCAAGTTAACGCCAGTGGCGCCCTTCAGACGATCAGCTTCCTTGTAATAGCTGCGGAACTGCTTCTCCAGGATACCGTAGATACGACGTACCTTCTGCTTCTCACGAAGCTGAAGTCCGTAGTCTGACAGGCGACCACGGCGCTGGCCGTGCTGTCCTGGAGGGGTCTCGAGCTGACACTTTGAATCGAGAGCGCGTACACCGCTCTTCAGAAACAGATCAGTACCTTCGCGACGAGACAGTTTACACTTGGGACCTATATATCTAGCCATTTAACCGTCTCCTACTTACACGCGGCGCTTCTTGGGTGGACGACAACCGTTATGCGGGATCGGCGTCACATCGGTGATGTTGGTAATTTTGTAACCACAAGCATTTAGAGCGCGTATAGCAGATTCCCGGCCTGGGCCCGGTCCTTTTACACATACGTCTAAATTCTTCAGACCGTATTCAGCGGCTGCATTGCCTGCACGCTCAGCAGCTACCTGAGCTGCGAACGGGGTGCTCTTACGAGAACCACGGAAGCCGGATCCACCTGCGGTGGCCCATGCCAATGCGTTACCCTGACGGTCGGTAATGGTCACGATGGTGTTGTTAAAAGAGGCGTGGATGTGGGCAACCCCGTCGACAACCGTCTTTTTAACCTTTTTACGTGATCTAGTACCTGGCTTTGCCATATCAGAATCATTCCTATATAAAAATTTGACCACCGCCTGCCATCAGCAAGCGAAGGCTTGATTACTTACGAATCGGCTTGCGAGGACCCTTACGAGTACGCGCATTGGTCTTGGTGCGCTGGCCGCGGAGGGGAAGACTGCGACGATGACGCAGACCGCGGTAGCAACCCAAATCCATGAGTCGTTTGATGTTCATGCTGACTTCACGACGCAGATCACCTTCGGTAACCAGCTTGGAAACCGCATCACGGAGAACATCAACCTGTTCATCGCTCAATGAGCCGATCTTGGTAACCGGATCAATACCGGTTTCCGCGCACAGCTGCTGAGCAGTTGTTTTACCCACACCATAGATATAGGTAAGAGAGATAACAGCGTGTTTGTTATCTGGAATATTGACGCCAGCTATACGGGCCATCCAATTTACTCCATTTTTTTACGGACAAAGGCACCCCTGCTAACAGGGGCCATCCCAAAAGGCGGGACAGCATACCTTCAGTTGATTAATAAATCAACCGCCCGACCAATATAAGTGGCCGGGCGGAGGACTAGCGGATCCGTTATCTTAATTAGCCCTGGCGCTGCTTGTGGCGAGGCTCAGAACTGCAGATAACACGGACGGAACCGTTGCGACGAATAATCTTGCAGTTTCTGCAGATCTTCTTCACTGATGCACGTACTTTCATAATCTACTCCAAAGCTAACCGGAGAGGCTTAGCGCAGCAAACCGCCGCTGCCATAACCTTTCAGGTTAGATTTCTTCATCAAGGATTCATACTGATGTGACATCAGGTGTGACTGTACCTGAGACATAAAGTCCATCACCACCACAACCACGATCAACAATGAAGTTCCACCAAGGTAGAACGGCACATTCCATGCGACCACCAGGAACTGCGGGAGCAGGCACACAGCGGTCATATACAAGGCACCGAACAAGGTCAGCCGGGTCAACACGCCGTCAATATAGCGTGCAGACTGCTCACCGGGACGAATACCGGGAATAAAGGCGCCCGACTTCTTCAGGTTGTCGGCCACATCGTTCGGGTTAAACACCAGCGCAGTGTAGAAGAAGCAGAAGAAAATGATACCGGCCGAGAACAATACAATGTTCAGAGGCTGGCCAGGACCGATCGCCAAGGCGATATCCTGCAACCACTCCATCCCTTCACTCTGACCAAACCACTGCCCGATGGAAGCCGGGAACAGCAGGATGCTGCTGGCAAAGATAGCGGGGATAACCCCGGCCATGTTCACCTTCAGCGGCAGGTGGCTGGTTTGCGCAGCGAAGACCTTACGGCCCTGCTGACGCTTGGCGTAATTCACGGTGATACGACGCTGCCCACGCTCTACGAAGACAACAAAACCGATCACTACTACCGCCAGAGTGGCGATCGCCAGCAGCGCGATGATGTTGATATCACCCTGCCGTGCGGATTCAAAGGACTGTCCGATTGCACTGGGCAGTCCCGCCACGATACCTGCGAAGATCAGAATTGAGATACCGTTGCCAATCCCTTTTTCGGTTATCTGCTCGCCCAGCCACATCATAAAGACAGCGCCGGTAACAAAGGTAGTAACCGCAACAAAGTAGAAGCTTGCATCCGCTGTGAAGGCGATACCCTGGTTCGCTAGACCAACCGTCATACCGAAACCCTGTACCAGCGCCAGAAGCACAGTACCGTAACGTGTATATTGGCTGATCTTCCGGCGACCGGACTCACCCTCTTTCTTCAGCTGCTCAAGCTGTGGACTGACAACCGACATCAACTGCATGATGATCGATGCCGATATGTACGGCATGATACCCAGGGCGAGAACGGACATTCTCTCCAGGGCACCACCCGAAAACATATTGAACAGGCTAAGGATCGTCCCCTCGTTTTGGTTAAACAGCTGCGCCAGACGGTCCGGGTTAATTCCCGGAACCGGTATGTGTGCACCAATCCGATAAACGATGATTGCCAACAAGACAAATCTCAGACGGGCCCACAACTCACTGAGGCCACTCTGGTTACCCATTGAAGGGGTTGATCCTTTCTTAGCCATTTATTCCTCGATCTTACCACCGGCCGCTTCAATAGCAGCGCGAGCACCTTTAGTTACCATAAGCCCTTTAAGGGTTACAGCCTTGGTGATCTCACCAGACAGCACTACCTTGGCGCGCTGCATGCTTCCGTTGATGATATCAGCTGCCTTGAGGGCGTCGAGATCAATCACGTCAGCATCGATACCAGCCAGCTCGTTAAGACGAACCTCAGCGGTAACGCGCGCAAGACGAGAGCTAAAGCCGTACTTGGGCAGACGGCGAGCCAGCGGCTGCTGACCCCCTTCAAACCCAGGCTTTACACTGCCACCTGAACGGGACTTCAGACCCTTGTGGCCACGGCCACAGGTTTTGCCTAATCCACTACCGATACCGCGGCCGACACGCTTGCCGGACTTACGGCTACCAGGAGCAGGTGCAAGGGTATTAAGTTGCATAATTACTCTCCCTCAACCTGTACCATGTAAGATACTTTGTTGATCATACCGCGCACTGAAGGGGTGTCTTCCACCTCAACAGTGTGACCAATGCGGCGCAGCCCGAGACCAAGGACACAAGCCTTGTGGTTCTGCAGGCGACCGTTGGTTGAGCGGACCAGGGTTACTTTGATCTTTTTCTCAGCCATTGTACTACCCCAGAATCTCTTCGACAGACTTACCGCGCTTGGCGGCCACTGACGCAGGTGCACGCATCTCTTTCAAACCCTTGAAGGTCGCGTAAACGACGTTAACGGGGTTGGTTGAGCCGTAGCACTTAGCCAGTACGTTTTGAACACCTGCAACTTCCAGTACAGCACGCATTGCACCACCGGCGATAACACCGGTACCTTCAGATGCTGGCTGCATGTAAACCTTGGATGCACCGTGGCGGGCCTTAACGGGGTACTGCAGAGTAGTACCGTTGAGATCCACCTCAATCATGTTGCGACGTGCATTTTCCATCGACTTCTGGATGGCAACCGGCACTTCGCGTGCCTTGCCGCGGCCGAAGCCTACCTTACCGTTACCGTCACCAACGATGGTCAGTGCGGTAAAGCTGAAGATACGACCACCTTTTACGGTCTTGGCAACACGGTTGACTCCAACCAGTTTCTCGATGTAGCCGTCGTCACTTTTACGTTCGTTGTTCGCCATGTTTCTACCCTTAGAATTCCAGACCACCGTCGCGTGCGGCATCTGCAAGAGCCTTCACACGACCGTGATACTTGTAACCGGAGCGATCAAACGCAACCTTGGTAACGCCGGCAGCTTTACCGCGCTCTGCAATCAGAGCACCGACTTTGCTGGCAGCATCAACATTACTGGTTGCACCTTCACGCAGTTCCTTATCCAGCGTAGAAGCACTGGCCAACACCTTGTCACCCTCGCCGCTGATCAGCTGGGCGTAGATGTGTTGATTGGAACGATGCACACTGAGACGAACCGCACCGAGTTCACGCATTTTAAAGCGAGCACGGCGGGCACGACGCAAACGGGATTCTCTTTTAACGCTCATTTCAATGCCCCACCTTACTTCTTCTTAGCCTCTTTACGACGAACAAACTCGTCAGCGTAGCGAACACCCTTGCCCTTGTAAGGCTCGGGCGGACGGAACGAGCGAATTTCAGCCGCAACCTGTCCAACCAACTGCTTGTCGATACCTTTGATAACAACTTCAGTCTGGCTTGGGGTTTCTGCAGTTACGCCTTCGGGAAGGTCGTAATTAACGGGGTGGGAATAGCCCAGGGTCAGGTTCAGGGTATTACCCTGAGCTGCCGCACGGTAACCAACACCGATCAACTGCAGTTTCTTCTCGTATCCCTGGGTTACGCCAACAACCATGTTGTTAACGAGGGCACGAGTGGTACCCGCCAGCGCACGAGATTGCTTAGCACCATCGCGTGGAGCGAAGGTCAGCACATTCTCTTCCTGCTTAACTTCGACATTGTTGTGAATGTCGAGCTGCAGAGTACCTTTTCCACCTTTAATGGACAGTTCCTGACCATTAAGAGTGACCTGAACACCGCTTGGGATTTCTACTGGGGCTTTAGCTACTCGAGACATAGTTCCCCCTTAGAATACGGTGCAAAGGATTTCGCCACCCACGCCAGCAGCGCGTGCAGCACGATCAGTCATCACACCACGATTGGTGGAGACGATAGCTACGCCCAGGCCGCCATTGACCTTGGGCAGATCATCCTTACTGGAATAGGCGCGCAGCCCTGGACGGCTAGTGCGCTTCAACTGCTCGATGACGGGCTTGCCTTCGAAGTACTTGAGCTCGATGCTCAGCACAGGCTTAGCGTCACCTTCGACAGTAAATTCACCCACATAACCTTCATCCTTCAAGACCTTCGCAACAGCGACCTTGATCTTGGAGGAGGGCATGCTGACAGAGGCTTTCTCTGCCATCTGGGCATTACGGATACGAGTCAGCATATCTGCCAACGGGTCCTGCATACTCATGTCTAAATTCTCCTAAACTAAATTCAGTGATTTACCAGCTGGCCTTAACCAGGCCGGGAACATCACCACGCATAGCTGCTTCACGCAGCTTAATCCGGCTGAGGCCGAACTTGCGAAGGTAACCGTGTGGACGACCGGTTACCCGGCAACGGTTACGCTGACGAACAGGGCTTGCATTGCGCGGCAGCTTCTGCAGCGCAATCTGGGCTTCCCACTTGTCATCATCACTCGCGTTCATATCGGCCAGCACAGCCTTGATAGCAGCTCGCTTGGCGGCGTACTTTTCAACAGTACGCGCACGCTTCAGCTCACGCTGTTTCATTGAAATCTTTGCCATAAGACTAAGCCTTTCCTAGTTTCTGAACGGGAAGTTGAACGCCTTTAACAGCGCACGACCTTCGTCATCATTACGAGCAGAGGTGGTCACGGTGATATCGAGTCCACGGAGAGTATCGATCTGATCGTACTCGATTTCCGGGAACATGATCTGCTCCTTGACGCCCATGCTGTAGTTTCCACGGCCATCGAATGACTTAGCATTCAGACCACGGAAATCGCGGATACGAGGAATGGAGATAGACAGCAGGCGATCCAGGAACTCATACATGCGCTCGCTGCGCAGAGTCACTTTAACACCAATCGGCCAACCTTCACGAACCTTAAAGCCCGCTACGGATTTACGAGCTTTAGTCACAACAGGCTTTTGACCGGAGATTTTCTCCATGTCAGCCAGTGCGAACTCGATAACCTTCTTATCTGCTACCGCTTCACCAAGACCCATGTTCAGGGTGATCTTGGTGATCTTCGGCACCTCGTTTACATTCGCCAGACCAAGCTCTTCTTTCAGCTTAGGCACCAGCTCATTGTTATAGATCTCTTTTAATCTTGCCATGATCGTTACCTAGCCAAATTAACCGTCGATTTTGGTTTTGGTGGACTTGAAGACACGGACTTTTTCCTTGCCTTCACCATCAAAACCAACGCGGTCTGCTTTTTGAGTTTCGGGGTTAAAAATGGCGACATTGGAGGCTTGAATGGCGGCCTCTTTCTCTACGATGCCACCAGGCTTACCCATCATGGGGTTAGGCTTGGTGTGCTTCTTCACCATATTGATACCAGACACGATAAGCTTGCCGTCGTCATTTACTTTAACGACCTTGCCGCGCTTACCCTTGTCCTTACCCGTGATAACGATGACTTCATCGTCTTTTTTAATCTTACGCATTTCCGAATCCTCTCCTTACAGCACTTCAGGTGCGAGAGAAATAATCTTCATGAACTGTTCACCGCGCAGTTCACGAGTAACAGGTCCGAAGATACGTGTACCGATCGGCTGATTGCTCGCGTTCAGCAGTACGGCAGCGTTGCCATCGAAACGGATCAGGGATCCATCAGGACGACGCACACCTTTGCGCGTACGAACAACAACAGCGTTCATTACCTGGCCCTTCTTGACCTTACCACGAGGAATCGCTTCCTTAACGGTCACTTTGATGATGTCACCTACACCGGCATAACGACGGTGGGAGCCACCCAGGACCTTGATACACATAACTCGACGAGCGCCGCTGTTATCAGCAACATCAAGCATTGATTGTGTTTGAATCATCTTCTTTCTCCGTACCCGGGCTTATTCAGCCCGAGACTCGATCCAATTTAGATCTGAGTAGCTTTCTCATCGATTGAAACCAGCTCGAAGAACTTAGTCTTCGACATAGGCTTGATTTCGCGAATAGTCACTACATCACCAATATTGCACTCATTGTTTGCGTCATGGGCATGCAACTTGGTGGAGCGCGTCATGTACTTACCGTAGATGTCGTGCTTCACCTGGCGCTCAACGAGAACCGTAATGGATTTCTCCATTTTGTTGCTTACAACCCTGCCGCTAAGAGTGCGCACTTTCTTTTCTGTGTCAGCCATCTTAGTTACCTGCTTTCTCATTCAGCACAGTTTTTACCCGAGCGATATCACGCTTAACCTGCTGCAGCAGATGAGACTGACCAAGCTGGCCAGTCGCAAGTTGCATGCGGTAGTTAAACTGATCGCGGCGCAAAGCCAGTAGCTGAGTATTCAGCTCCTCGACAGATTTTTCACGCAGTTCTGTTGCTTTCATTACATCACCGTCCGCTTAACGAAGGTGGTTTCAATCGGCAGCTTAGCGGCGGCCAGAGCAAAAGCCTCACGGGCCAGCTCTTCGGAAACACCTTCCATTTCGTACAAAACACGGCCTGGTTGAATCTGGCAGATCCAGTACTCAACGTTACCCTTACCCTTACCCTGACGCACTTCAAGCGGCTTACCAGTGATCGGCTTGTCGGGGAAAATCCGGATCCAGATCTTACCACCACGCTTGATATGACGAGTCATGGCACGACGAGCCGCTTCGATTTGACGAGCGGTGATACGACCACGACCGGTTGCTTTCAGAGCATACTCACCGAAGCTAACTGTGCTGCCACGCTGAGCCAGACCGCGGTTACGGCCTTTCTGTTGCTTACGAAACTTCGTACGCTTTGGCATTAACATGTGCGTACTCCTTATTTAGCCGCTTTCTTCTTGGCGGGCTTGGGTGCTTCCAGCTCTTGCTGAACGCCACCGATCACTTCGCCTTTGAAGATCCAAACCTTAACACCCAGGATGCCGTACGTAGTTGTAGCTTCGTAGCTGGCATAGTCGATATCTGCACGCAGAGTGTGCAGCGGTACACGACCTTCCCGGTACCATTCGGTGCGGGCAATCTCAGCACCGCCTAGACGGCCGCTGATCTGAATTTTGATTCCCTTGGCACCCAGACGCATGGTGTTCTGCACAGAACGCTTCATGGCACGACGGAACATCACACGACGCTCCAACTGGCCACAGATGTTCTGGGCAACCAACATGGCGTCCAGCTCAGGCTTACGCACTTCCTCGATGTTGATGTGCACAGGCACACCCATCATCTTGGAAATCTCAGCACGCAGTTTCTCAACATCTTCACCTTTCTTACCGATCACGATACCGGGACGGGCAGTGTGGATGGTGATGCGCGCGCTTTGTGATGGACGGTGAATGTCCACACGGCTAACGGAGGCGCTCTTCAGCTTCTCCTGGATAAATTCACGAACCTGCAGATCGGTGATCAGCTTGTCCGCGTAGTCCCGGCCGTCGGCGTACCATACAGAGGTATGATTCTTGACGATACCGAGGCGAATGCCAGTAGGATGTACTTTCTGACCCATCTGATCGTCTCCTTATTTCTCAGCAACCTTGACAGTAATGTGGCAAGACCGCTTGATGATGCGATCAGCTCGACCTTTGGCACGAGGTCGGATGCGCTTCAAGGAACGTCCTTCGTCTACGCAGACGGTGGAAACCTTGAGCTCATCAACATCGGCCCCTTCGTTGTGTTCAGCATTGGCGATAGCAGACTCAAGAACCTTCTTGACCAGCACAGCCGCCTTTTTGTTACTGAAACTTAAAATATTCAGCGCTTCATCAACCGCTTTCCCGCGAATCTGGTCTGCAACCAAGCGAGCTTTTTGGGCTGAAATGTTAGCGCCTTTGTGCATAGCAGCTACTTCTTGCATCTCAATGCCCTCTTAGCGCTTCTTGGCTTTCTTATCCGCAGCATGACCGCGATAAGTGCGGGTAGCAGCGAATTCGCCCAGCTTGTGACCAACCATATCTTCGTTAACGAAGACGGGTACGTGTTGACGTCCATTATGAACCGCGATGGTCAGACCGACCATTTGAGGCAGAATCATAGATCGACGCGACCAAGTTTTAATGGGACGCTTGTCGTTTTTTTCAACAGCATCCTCAACCTTCTTCAACAAATGAAGGTCAATAAATGGACCTTTTTTTAGTGAACGTGGCACTGTCGGTTCCTCTATTTAATTACTTAGACCCGCGACGACGAACAATCATCTTGTCCGTGCGCTTGTTGCTACGAGTCTTACGACCCTTAGTAGGTACGCCCCAGGGTGTCACAGGATGACGACCACCGGAGGTACGACCTTCACCACCACCGTGTGGGTGATCAACCGGGTTCATGGCAACACCACGAACGGTCGGACGAACACCGCGCCAACGGCTGGCACCGGCCTTACCGAGGGAACGAAGGTTATGTTCGCTGTTGGAAACCTCGCCCAGAGTAGCGACACACTCAGCCAGCACCTTACGCATCTCACCGCTGCGAAGACGCAGGGTGACGTAGGAACCTTCACGAGCCACTAACTGAACAGAAGTACCGGCACTACGCGCGATCTGCGCGCCCTTGCCAGGCTTCAGCTCTACACAGTGAATCACACTACCCACAGGAATGTTGCGCAGCGGCATGCAGTTACCGGCCTTGATCGGCGCATCTGCTGCAGTGATCAGCTGATCACCTGCTTTAACACCCTTGGGGGCGATGATGTAACGACGCTCACCGTCAGCATACTTAAGCAGAGCGATGTAAGCGGTACGGTTAGGATCGTACTCGATACGCTCTACAGTCGCAGGGATTCCCTCTTTGTTACGACGGAAATCAACCAGACGATAATGCTGCTTGTGACCACCCCCTTTATGGCGGGTAGTGATGCGTCCATTGTTGTTACGACCGCCATTCTTGCCCTTCTTCTCTACCAGAGGAGCGTAAGGCGCACCCTTGTGCAGATCGGGGTTAACGATCTTGACGACAAAGCGACGACCAGCGGAAGTAGGTTTACATTTTACAATAGCCATACTTTTACCCCTTACCCTGCATTAGCAAAGTCGATGTCTTGACCCTGCTCCAGACTGACGTAAGCCTTCTTCCAGTCAGAACGCTTGCCCATACCACGGACAGTGCGTTTCGTCTTGCCTTTCACATTAACGGTGGCAACAGACTTGACCTTCACTTCGAACAGCTGCTCGACGGCCTTTTTGATCTCCAGCTTGGTCGCATCCTTAGCTACCTTGAACACGTACTGACCCTTGGCCTCAGCCAGGATTGTCGCCTTCTCGGAAATGTGCGGACCTTGCAGTACCTGGAAAACGCGTTCCTGATTCATCCCAGCATCTCCTCAAACTTCTTCAGGGCAGCAACGGTCGCTACCACTTTTTCGTACGAGACCATGCTGACAGGGTCAGCCGCGCTAACATCACGCACATCTACGTGAGCGATATTGCGAGCACCCAGGTACAGATTCTCATCCACTGAATCAGCGATGATCAGAGCTTTCTCGGCACCCAGCTCTTTCAGCTTGGCGATAACTTCTTTGGTCTTCGGCGCAGATACGGCGAAATCCTCAACTACCACCAGACGCTCCTGGCGAACCAGCTCGGAGAGAATAGAGCGCAGGGCAGCGCGGTACATCTTCTTGTTGAGCTTCTGGCTGTGATCCTGCGGCTTGGCAGCAAAGGTCACACCACCGCTGCGCCAGATGGGGCTACGGATGGTACCAGCACGGGCACGACCGGTGCCCTTCTGACGCCAAGGCTTACGACCACCACCACTTACTTCGCTACGAGTCTTCTGGGCACGAGTACCCTGACGAGCGCCAGCAAGATAAGCAGTAACGGCCTGGTGAACCAGAGTCTCGTTAAACTCACAACCGAAAGTGCGATCGGAAACCTGCAGGGTTCCTGCACCATTTACATTCAAATCCATGGCTTAATCCCCTTAGGCGCGCGCTTTAACAGCAGGCTGAACAACCACATCAGCACCTGTAGCACCAGGCACCGCACCCTTGATCAGCAGAAGATTACGCTCTGCATCAACGCGTACCACTTCCAGTGACTGGACGGTTACACGCTCAGCACCCATGTGCCCGGACATCTTCTTGCCCTTGAACACACGACCAGGAGTCTGACACTGACCGATAGAACCTGGCGCACGATGCGACAGAGAGTTACCGTGAGTGGCATCCTGCATGCTGAAATTCCAGCGCTTGATGGCACCGGCAAAGCCCTTACCTTTGGACTGACCGGTAACATCAACTTTCTGACCGGCTTCGAAACGGTCAACACCAAGCTGATCACCCACCTGGAAAGACTCTTCGCCTTCCACACGAAACTCCCACAGACCACGACCGGCTTCGGTATTGGCCTTAGCGAAATGGCCTGCCATCGGCTTGGTAACCCGAGTAGCGCGACGTGACCCGGTAGTTACCTGAACAGCTGCATAGCCATCGGTCTCTACGGATTTCACTTGAGTGATTCGATTGGGATCAACTTCAACAACAGTGACGGGGATAGAAACGCCGTCTTCGGTAAAAATACGGGTCATACCGCACTTCTTGCCGACTAATCCAATAGTCATTGATTTAACCTCTATATGTGTACGGGGCTTTAACCCGCTATGGCCGCCCATTTCAGAGCGTTACACCAAACAATACACCCGCATTGCGAGTGCACCTTGATCGATTAATCTGGTAAGCGTTACGCCAGGCTAATCTGAACCTCAACACCGGCTGCCAGATCGAGCTTCATCAGCGCATCTACTGTCTTCTCAGTAGGCTCAACGATGTCGAGCAGACGCTTATGAGTGCGAATCTCGTACTGATCACGCGCATCCTTGTTGACGTGCGGAGAGATCAATACGGTGAAGCGCTCTTTTTTAGTGGGCAGCGGGATAGGACCACGCACCTGGGCACCAGTACGCTTAGCGGACTCAACAATCTCTTGAGTGGACTGGTCGATCAGACGGTGATCAAACGCCTTCAGGCGAATACGAATTTGCTGGCTTTGCATGATGCAAATAACTCCAAGATTAAAGAACTAAGCTAGACACGCGATGTTGCCATAGCAAAAGGAGGCGCAATTCTACAGACGCCCCAGATCGCTGTCAAGCACACAAGCAAAGAAAGGCCCCGCATCTAGCGGGGCCCCTCTATATTCAGGTTTGAACTAAAAGCTACTTATTCAATAACTNCCACCCTCACGGATAGCGAAACGCAGACCTTCGTCCATTGCTACCGGCGCGATCAGGGTAACGGTCATCTGAACGTTATCGCCGGGCATTACCATCTCAACACCCTCAGGCAGTTCGCAAGAACCGGTGATGTCAGTGGTACGGAAGTAGAACTGGGGACGGTAGCCCTTGAAGAATGGAGTGTGACGACCACCCTCATCCTTGCTCAGCACGTAGACTTCAGACTCGAACTTGGTGTGAGGAGTGATAGAACCGGGCTTAGCCAGTACCTGACCACGCTCAACGTCGTCACGCTTGGTA